>NZ_JBHXVG010000004.1:0-45569 GCF_042672405.1 Streptomyces sp. NPDC127197
GTCGGCCTGGGCCTCGCGGTCGCCCGGGGCTTCGCCGAGGCCATGGGCGGCACCCTCGACGCCGAGGACACCCCCGGCGGCGGCCTCACCATGGTGCTGAGCCTGCGCAGGGCGCCGGTCCGGGGAGACAACCGTGCCGCGAAGGTGGCCGTCCAGCCGACCCCGGCCGAGAAGCAGGCCGGGCGTTCCGGTGCCGGTGGCGTCAACATGCCGTCAGCGTCCGCCTGACCGGCTCCGGCTACGACTGGTCGGCCGCCTGCCGGTGTTCGCGATGGTGCGATCACGGGGAGTGACTGCCCCCGGACATACGTCGGGGCCGGCGCGCGGAGCAGGTCCGCGGTCGGCCCCGGTTGTGTCCGGGCGTGCTTGCGCTGTCGCCCGTCGGCGTCAGGCTGCCGTCATCACCGGGCTGCCGTGCAGCAGTCGGTGCGGGGCGATGGCCTGGCCGTCCGGCAGAAGCTCACCGGTGTCCTCGAAGAGCACAACTCCGTTGCACAGCAGGCTCCAGCCCTGCTCCGGGTGGTGCGCCACGAGACGGGCGGATTCCCGGTCGGCGGATTCTGCGGTGGGGCACGGTGGCTGGTGCTGGCACATGGAAGGGATCTTTCGCTCTGTCGTGATGGGTGAGTGTGCTGTCGTGTCTGTCCCGCGGCGTGAAGCGTCGTTCATGGCCGCCCCCCGTTAAGTCGGTCCGAATCCAGTGTTCCCCTACGGACGTGAATCCGCAGGGATTTCGCTGCACCGCTCCTTCACAGGTTGATGACGCATCACTCGCGCGGGCGGTTCATCTCAACTGCACTGTCCCTTCGGGTGGTTCGCAGTGGCCGGATGGGGCTAGCCCGGCCGGGTCGAAAGCCTTTCAATAGCTCGTACGAGTAATCAGACGCTCGTACGAGCAATATCCCTGGCGGGATCGGCGCGGGGATCAGCGTGGAGAACGGCGCAGAACGGTGCAGAACAACGCGTACCCCGCCACCGGGAAATTCGGCGGCGGGGTACGGGTGCGGCTCTGTGGAACAGGTCAGGCCGGTGAGCCGAGCAGGGGCACAGGGGGCACCCGATGGGTCAGCACCGGCAGCAGCTCGGCGACCCGGTGCGGACGGTGGGCCGCGATACCGGGCGGCGCGGGGGCCAGCGGTACCAGCAGGTCCGTCGCAGCCGGGTGGCCGGCCGCGCCGTCGGCGGCGCAGTCGCCGTGCAGCCAGAGCGTGAGCATGTAGAGGCCCGGCACGGACAGCAGACGCGGTTGGTACGACTGGGCGAGTGTCTCGGCCTGGCGCAGTGCACGCTCGGTGGAGGCGATGTACGGCCCCTCGAAGAAGTGCGAGAACGCCCAGCCGTCGGGCGTGAGCATGGTCTCCGCCGCGGCCACCGCCTGGTCGCCGCACCGGATCAGGAAGCGCCAGCCGGCCAGCCGGGTGACGGGAGTGCCCTTGGCGGTGATCCGGTCCAGAACATGGACGGGCAACGGGAGTTCGGGTGTGGCGGGCCCGTGGGCGCCGCGCAGGGAGGGGGTTCGGGCCTCACGGACGGCGGTGGGGGAACCGAGTGCTGTGAGGACGGAACGAAGCGCGGGCGCGGGAGCCGGGGGGACATGCAGCGGCATGGTGGGTCGCCTCTCATTCGACAGGCAAGTAGGCGCGAGGTGGCGGGGGCGGACGGCGCTGTCAGCTCACGGGGACAGAGAGGCGAGGGCCGGGGTCTGTGCGAGAGGGGCGTGGGTGTGAGGCCTGCCGTACGTCATCTCGACGGCAGGTTCCTCCGACCGCGGGCGCCAACCTTCTGTCTTCCGCGGAGTTTATACGACATTTGTTCAGCCAGTGTTTCGTCTAAACGCTTCCGGGCACTCGCACAAGGGTTCATTCGGTCGGCGATACGTGGAAAACATCCCGATTCCGAACCGATCGCACGGCGATGACCTCGGAAAACGCTCCCCGTGCGGTCGGCCAATTCGCGTCGGCGTTTTTCACGAGTTCCTGGCGCCGGAAAGTGTGCGGTGCACCTGCCCGGTGAATGTGCCGCCGGTCATCTCTGGTCCGAGTGACCAGAGTAGCGGGTGCGGGCACGCGCCGCGGGCGTTACGGATCGCCCGGGCTGGGCATCATCCCCCCTGACCCGGACACCGGCGGCCGGATCTTCGGCCTGCCCACCGAGGAGGGACGCTTCGATGGGGGAGAAGGTCGTGGCGGGCGCTTTCGACCTGTCCGATCGCCAGCGCTACCGCACCAAGCTGCGGCAGTGTCTGCGGGGTCTGGAGCGGCTGCTGGGGGAGAAGCGGTTCGATCGCCCGAAGAACCTCATGGGCCTGGAGATCGAACTGAATCTGGCCGGGGCCGACGGCATGCCGAGAATGCTCAATGCGCAGGTTCTGGAAAAGATCGCCAGCCGAGATTTCCAAACAGAACTCGCCATGTTCAACCTGGAAGTCAACATAGCCCCACACAGGTTGGGTGGCCGGGTATTCGATCGGCTCGCGGAAGAAGTCCGTACGTCCCTGGCATATGCCCACCGGAAAGCGGGTGAGGTCGACGCGGGAATCGTGATGATCGGCATTCTGCCCACACTCGACCGCGACGACCTGGTCTCCTCGAACCTCTCCGACGTCGACCGCTACACCCTCCTCAACGATCAGATCGTGGCCGCCCGTGGCGAGGACTTCACCCTCGACATCGACGGCGTCGAGCATCTGATCTGCACGTCGAAGTCGATCGCGCCCGAAGCCGCCTGCACCTCCGTGCAACTGCACCTCCAGGTCACCCCGGCCCGTTTCGCCGACGTGTGGAACGCCGCACAGGCGGCCTGCGCGGCGCAGATCGCCGTCGGCGCCAACTCGCCCTTCCTGTTCGGTCGCGAGCTGTGGCGCGAGTCCCGGCCGCCGCTGTTCCAGCAGTCCACCGACACCCGCCCGCCCGAACTGCAGGCCCAGGGGGTCCGGCCGCGCACCTGGTTCGGGGAGCGGTGGATCAGCTCGGCGTACGACCTCTTCGAGGAGAACCTGCGCTACTACCCCGCGCTGCTGCCGATCTGCGACGACGAGGACCCGCTGGCGGTGCTCGACGCCGGGGGCGTTCCGAAACTCGCTGAGCTCGTCCTGCACAACGGCACGGTGTACCGCTGGAACCGTCCCGTGTACGGGATCGCCGACGGCGTCCCGCATCTGCGCGTCGAGAACCGCGTCCTGCCCGCCGGCCCCACCGTCACCGACGTCATCGCCAACGCGGCCTTCTACTACGGCATCGTCCGCGCGCTCGCCGAGGACTCCCGGCCGGTGTGGACCCGCCTGCCCTTCGAGGCGGCCGCGGCCAACTTCGACGCCGCGTGCCGGTACGGCATCGACGCACGCTTCACCTGGCCGAGGCGCGGGCGGTACGGCGGGACGACCCAGGTCGAAGCGGTCAGTCTCGTACGGGACGAACTGCTGCCGCTCGCCGGGGCAGGGCTGGACGCGTGGGGCGTCGAACCGGCTGACCGGGACCTCTACCTGGGCGTGATCGAAGAGCGCTGCAGGCGCCGGGTCAACGGGGCGTCCTGGCAGGTCGCGACCTTCCACCGGGCACTGGAGGGCGGGCTGTCGCGCGCGGCGGCGCTGGCTGCCACCACGCGGCGCTACGCCGAGCTGAGCCACCTCGGGGAACCGGTGCACACCTGGCCGGTGGGGTTGCCGGAGCCGGCGCGGACGGGGTGACGACTTCCTCGGGCGGGGGAGCCGCCGGGCGGGGAAAGTGCGTCTGCAAGGCTGTCGTGTGGTCGGAGTGTGCGATCTTCGTAATCTCGTCGGGATGCCGACGGGCGAAGATGAGCGCGGAGCAGGACTACTCGACTGGAGGCAGGCGTGCAGGCGGAGACGGGCCGGGTGGCCGAATCCGAGCCGCAGGAGCGGCCGTCGCGACGGATTCTCCGTGATGAGACGCTGCTCGTGCTCGGGCTGTCGCTCGGTGCCAGCGGTGTGTCCGCACTGATCAGCTTCATCGGATCCGTCACCAGGCCCGGCGGCCTGAAGGACCAGGCCGCCACCCTCAACGCCTCGGCCGCTCCCGGCCGCCCCTGGCTCGACCTGGCGTGGCAGCTCTTCGGCATCGCCACCGCGCTCGTCCCCGTCGCCCTCGTCGCGCACTTCCTGCTGCGCGAGGGGCACAGCCTGAAGACCCTCGGCTTCGACCGCACCCGGCCCTGGCCGGACCTGGGCCGGGGCGCCGCGATCGCCGCGGTGATCGGCAGCAGCGGCATCGCCTTCTACCTGGCCGCGCGCGGCCTTGGCTTCAACCTCACCGTCGTCCCCGAGGCCCTGCCCGACGTGTGGTGGAAGTACCCGGTGCTGATCCTCTCCGCCCTGCAGAACTCCATCCTCGAAGAAGTGATCGTCGTCGGCTACCTGCTGCGCCGGCTCGACCAGTTGGGCTGGTCGCCGGTCTCCGCGCTGGTGGCCAGCTCCGTACTGCGTGGCTCGTACCACCTGTACCAGGGCATCGGCGGCTTCATCGGCAACATGGTGATGGGCGTGGTCTTCGTCTACCTGTACCGGCGCTGGGGCCGCGTCGGTCCGCTGGTGGTCGCGCACTCGCTGCTCGACATCGGCGCGTTCGTGGGCTACGCGCTGCTCGCGGGCAGGGTGGACTGGCTGCCGACGGCATGACTACGCCAGCAGCTCCCCCGCGATGACGGTGACCGCGCGGCCGGTCAGCAGGGTGCGGTCGCCGCGCAGTTGCGTGCGGACGCGGCCGGAGCGGGGTGAGGCCTGCAGGCCGGTGAGGTCGGGGCGGCCCAGACGCTCCGACCAGTAGGGGGCGAGGGCCGTGTGGGCGCTGCCCGTGACCGGGTCCTCGTCGATGCCGACGTTCGGGAAGAAACAGCGCGAGACGTAGTCGTAGCCGCGGGACGGGTCCTCGGCCCGGGCGGTGGCGATGATGCCGCGCGCCGAGTGGGCGCCGAGGGCCTTGTGGTCGGGGCGCAGGGCACGGACCGTCTTCTCGTCGGCGAGCTCCATGAGCAGGTCACCGACGTTCGGACCGGTGTCGAAGGCCGCGCCCGGCTCTGCGCCCAGGGCGCCGGCGATGCCCTCGGGGATGTCGGCCGGTGTGAGCGGGGCGGTGGGGAAGTCCAGGGTGATCGAGCCGTCCTCGTGCGGCTCCGCGACGAGCACACCGCTGCGCGTGGCGAACCGTACCCGGCCCTCGTGGGCGCCCGTGCTGTGCAGGACATGGGCCGTGGCGAGGGTGGCATGACCGCACATCGCGACCTCGGCCGCGGGTGTGAACCAGCGCAGCGCCCAGTCGGCCTCACCGCCCTCGGGGAGCGGGTGGGCGAACGCGGTCTCCGCGTGGTTGACCTCCATGGCCACGTTCTGCAGCCAGTCGTCGTCCGGGAAGGCGTCGAGGAGCAGGACCCCGGCCGGGTTGCCGGCGAAGGGGCGGTCGGTGAAGGCGTCGACGATTCGAATCTGCATGGTCATGACGCTAGGGGCTCCGCAAAGCCGCAGGCCAAGGCCAATTCGCGAGTGCTGGCCCGGTTGTCGGGGCCGTGGTTCTCGGTTCGGGCTTGTCGAGCGAGCTATTCCGATATATCGTTGAAGCATCGCGACAGATCAACGATGGAATGGAGTGATGGCGATGCGCAGCCACGGATACGAGCGTGGACATGGACACGGTGACCCTCGGCGTGGCGGAGGTGACTTCGACGGCCGGCGTGAGGCCTTCGGGCCGTTCGGCCCCGGCGGGCACCACGGATTCGGGCCCGGCTTCGGTCCCGGACCCTGGGGTGGACGAGGGCGAGGAGGTCCGAGGGGAAGGGCACGGCGGGGTGACGTACGGGCCTCGATCCTGGCCCTGCTGAAGGACCGGCCGATGCACGGTTACGAGATGATCCAGGAGATCGCCGAGCGCAGCGGCGGGGCGTGGAAGCCCAGCCCCGGCTCGGTCTACCCCACCCTCCAGTTGCTGGAGGACGAGGGCCTGATCGTCAGTGCGACCGAGGGCGGCAAGAAGCTGTTCTCGCTCACGGAGTCGGGTCGCGCGGCGGCCGAGGAAGGTCCCGAGGCGCCCTGGGAGGCGGCCTCGCGCGGGATCGACTGGGAGGCTCTCGGTGAGATCCGCCAGGCCAGCTTCGGACTGATGGAGGCCTTCGGGCAGGTCTGGAAGACCGGCAGTGCGGAGCAGCGGGAGAAGGCGGTCGGCGTCATCAACGAGGCCCGCAAGAAGCTGTACCTGATCCTCGCCGACGAGGACTGACAGCCTCCCCGCCGTGCGGCCGTAAGAAGCCGTACGGCCTTGAAGAAAAGGCGCCCCGCGGAACGACGATCCGCGGGGCGCCTCCGCATGCCTGCCGAAAGCTCGGCCGCGGGGAGTTCAGGCCACCAGCCCGCCCAGCTTCCGCAGCGACTCGCCCAGCGCGGCGGTCGCCGAGTCCTTGAGCTTGCCCGCCATCAGTGAGACCGCCGCGCCGGTGAACTCCCCGTCGATACGGACCGTCGTGGCGCCGCCGTCGGGTGTGAGGGTGTAGCGCGTGGCGACGGTGACGGCCATCGGGCCCTTGCCGCGAATGGCCAGCACCCGGGCCGGTTCCAGTTCCTCCACGGTCCACTCGACTTCGGCCGGGAAGCCCATGAGCTTCATGTTCTCCTGGAACGTCGCGCCGACTTCCAGGGTCGAGGGGCCGCCCTTGGGGAAGCTCGTGTGGGTCGCGTTCCACTCCCCGTACGTGGACCAGTCCGTGAGTCGCGCCCAGACCTTCTCGGCCGGTGCCTCGATGCGTGCCTCCGCGCTGACTTCGGCCATGCGACCACCTCTTCGTGTCGGGCTTGGGTGTCGCGGAACGTAGCCGCAGGGGCCGGAACATTCAATACTGATGAACCGTCAGAAAATGTGGAGGCCGCTGGAGTGCGGTGGTTTGCGCACCCGGCGCACGGCAAGACGGCGCGCGCCCCCGCGGTCGATTCGGCGTGATCTCATCCGTAAGGAGGAGATTCCGGCCAGGGACGTCCGCTCTGTGTGGGACGCAAAAATGCTTCTGTCCGGGGATGACCGGAGCTGCAGGGACTGATGGGGTGAGAGTGTGCAACCCCATATCCCCCAGCAGCCGGCCCACGACCAGGGCGCCCACGGCGCGGACAACGATGCCGGGCTCAGCGCGGAGCTGGCAGCGGTGGTCGCCGGTGCCCGCAGGCGGGCCCTGAGGGACGGGGACCGGCAGATCGACACCGCCCATCTGCTGCACTCACTACTGGAGTACGCCCCCCAGGTGCGCGCCGTCTTCGACGGCGGACCCCAGCTCGCCCGGCTGCTCGGCTATCTCGTGCAACGCAGCATCGGTTACGGCCTGCGCTGGCAGAGCACCGTGGAGGACTCCGGCGCGATTCCCGTCGTACCCGAGGCCGAGGGATACTCGCCGCTGGCCGCGGGAGCGATGTCGTACGCCGGTGAGCGGGCCGCGCGGCGCGGCGACGACCTGGCCCGCGGGGTCGATCTGCTCGCCGCGATCGTCGTGGACCCGCAGGCGCGGGCCGTCGAGGTGCTCGACCGCGCCGGTGTCGACGCGGGCGAGCTGTTCACCCGGATCGAGCAACGCTCCGAGGAAAACGTCGGGGGCGGCGAGACCGGCTGCTGACGTGCTGCGCGGCGTCCAGCCGGTGAGACAGGTGTCAAAAGGGATGACGCTCATGTCATCGCCTGTCATCATGTGCCGGTGCGTACGTCAGTCAGCAGTCAGGGCAGCCGCGGCAAGGGCGTCGGGCTCTCGCTCGCGCTCGGGTCGGCGGTCGCCTTCGGAGGTTCCGGGGTCGCGGCCAAACCACTGATCGAGGCGGGCCTCGACCCGCTGCACGTGGTGTGGCTGCGGGTGGCGGGCGCGGCCCTGGTGATGCTGCCGCTCGCCGTGCGCCACAGGGCGCTGCTGCGCCGCCGCCCCGCGCTGCTCGCCGGGTTCGGACTGCTCGCCGTCGCCGGTGTGCAGGCCTGCTACTTCGCCGCCATCTCCCGTATCCCGGTCGGGGTCGCGCTGCTCGTCGAGTACCTCGCGCCCGCTCTCGTCCTCGGCTGGGTGCGGTTCGTGCAGCGGCGGCCGGTGACGCGTGCCGCGGCGCTGGGCGTGGTCCTCGCGGTCGGCGGTCTGGCCTGTGTCGTCGAGGTGTGGTCCGGGCTCGGCTTCGACGCCCTCGGGCTGCTCCTCGCGCTCGGCGCCGCCTGTTGCCAGGTCGGCTACTTCGTCCTGTCCGACCAGGGCAGCGACTCCGGTGCCGACGCACCGGACCCGCTCGGCGTCATCGCCTACGGCCTGCTGATCGGCGCCGGTGTGCTCACCGTCGTCGCCCGCCCCTGGTCCATGGACTGGTCGGTGCTCGGGAACGCCGCCCACATGGACGGCACCGCGGTCCCGGCCGTGCTGCTGCTGGCCTGGATCGTGCTCGTCGCGACCGTCGTCGCGTACGTCACCGGCGTGCTCTCCGTGCGCCGGCTCTCGCCGCAGGTGGCCGGCGTGGTGGCCTGCCTCGAGGCGGTCATCGCGACCGTGCTGGCCTGGGTCCTGCTCGGCGAGCACCTGTCGGCGCCGCAGATCGTCGGCGGCGCGGTGGTCCTGGTGGGGGCGTTCATCGCGCAGTCGTCGACGCCCGCGAAGGGCTCCCTCGAGCCGGTCGCCGGCGGCGGGCCCGAACGCGAGTTGTCGGCCCGCGGAACAGCGGCATAAGGTGCTGACCATGCATTCGGACGCACGCGTTCTTCCGCCTCCGGCCGCCTGAGGCGGGCCTCCGACCCACACGCCCCGCGGCATCTCGCCGGGCGGAACGGTGCTGCCCGCGGAAGACGTCCGCGACCCCGCTGAGCGGCGGTCCCCGAACTTCCGCGCAATTCTGCGCATTTGCGGAGAGAACACGTGTCCACTGCGTCCCCTGCTGTCTCCGGCCTGCCCGTCGGGCGAGGCCTGCTGTATCTGATCGTCGCCGGTGCCGCCTGGGGCACCGCGGGTGCGGCCGCCTCGCTGGTCTACCGGACCAGCGACATGGGCTCCGTCGCCCTGTCCTTCTGGCGCTGCGCGGCCGGACTGGTCCTGCTGCTCGCCGCCCGCCCGCTGCGCCCGCGCGCCCGGACCACCCCCGCTCCCGAGCCCCTCGCCCGCAAGGTGCTGCGGATCGGCTCCACCGGGCTCGGTCTCGCGGTGTTCCAGACGGCCTACTTCGCCGCCGTGTCCGCCACCGGCCTCGCCGTCGCGACCGTGGTCACCCTCGGTGCCGGTCCCGTGCTCATCGCGCTCGGCGCACGGCTGACCATGGGCGAGCGGCTCGGCCGCGCCGGCCTCATGGCCGTGGCCGGCGCGCTCACCGGGCTCGGGGTGCTCGTGCTCGGCGGCGGGGACACGGCCGTACGGCCCTGGGGCGTCGCACTCGCGCTGCTGTCCGCCGCCGGCTACTCGGCGATGACCCTGCTCACCCGCTACTGGGGCCGTGACGGCGGGGCGGACGCCTCCCGTACGACCGTGTGGGCGTTCGCGGTCACCACCCTGTGCCTGCTGCCGTTCGCGCTCGCCGAGGGGCTCGTGCCGCACACCGCCGAACCGGTCCGGCTGCTCTGGCTCGTGGCGTACATCGCTGCGGTTCCCACGGCACTTGCGTACGCCCTGTACTTCGCGGGCGCGGCCGTCGTACGGTCGGCCACCGTGTCCGTGATCATGCTCCTCGAGCCGGTCAGCGCAGCGGTCCTCGCCGTCGCTCTGCTCGGCGAACACCTCACCACCGCCACGCTGACCGGCACCCTGCTGATGCTCGGCGCGGTCGCGGGACTCGCGGTGACCGAGGCGCGCGGGGCACGGGCGGTACGGGGGGAGCGGGCGCTCGGGTGACGGACGGCCCAGGGCCTGTCCCGGTGCGCGCCCGCCCCGCGGGTCACGCCCGGTGGCAGGCCCGGTCGGTCACCAGATAGTCGGGGAGTTCGGTGCCGGGGGCCAGGTCCGGGTCGCCGACCGGGGTTTCGTAGCCCTTGCGCAGCGGGACGACGCCGGCCCAGTGCGGGAGGGCGAGGTCCTCGGGCTCGTCGTTGACACCGCCCGTGCGGATCTTGGCGGAGACCTCGTCGAGGTCGAGGCGGAGCACGGCGGTGGCGGCGAACTCCTTGGCGTTGGCGGGCCGCGAGTCCTGCGATCGGCCCGGCACCACGTGGTCGACGAGCGCGTCCAGGGCCTGGCGCTTCTCGTCGGGGTCGGTGACGTCGTGGGCGATGCCGTGCACCACCACGGAGCGGTAGTTGATCGAGTGGTGGAAGGCCGAGCGGGCCAGGATCAGCGCGTCGACGTGGGTGACGGTCAGGCACACCGGCAGGCCCGGAGCGGCCTTGCCCGCCATCCGCAGCGGGCGCGAGCCGGTCGAGCCGTGCACATAGAGCCGCTCGCCGACCCTGCCGTACAGGGTGGGCAGCACGACCGGCGCCCCGTCGCGGACGAAGCCGAGGTGGCAGACGTAGCCCTCGTCGAGTATCGCGTGCACCACGTCCTTGTCGTACGAGGCCTTGTGCGCGGCGCGGGTGGGAACCGTGCGGTCGGTGGCGGTGTACGAGGCCTGCGACGGCGTGTCCTGGGTTCCCTGCATGGCGTTCTCCATTGCACTAGTGCATACTTGGCTTTGTGCTAGGAGACTATCCGATCGAGGGTCGGGGTGCAGCAGAGATTTCCGCGAGCGTCGAGCGCGCGGTGGGCGCCGGCGCCCTGGTCCCGGGGCAACTGCTTCCGCCCATGCGGGAGTTGGCGTCCCGGCTCGGCGTGAACCCCAACACCGTCGCCGCCGCCTACCGGGTCCTGCGCGAGCGCGGGGTCATCGAGACCGCCGGGCGCCGGGGCAGCCGGGTGCGGCCCAAGCCGGCCACCACCGGGCGCGACGACATCCGCGTGGACGTACCGGAGGGCGTGCGCGACCTGTCCGCCGGCAATCCGGACCCGGCGCTGCTGCCCTCGCTGGCGGCGGCGTTCGCCGCGGCGGCCGCTCAGGCGGACCGGGAACCGGTGCTCTACGGCGACGCACCCGTGGAACCCGAACTGGCCCGCATCGCCCGGGCCGACCTGAACGCCGCAGGAGTGCCGGACGGGCCCGTCGTCGTCACCTCCGGCTCGCTGGACGCCATCGAGCGGGTCCTCGCCGTGCACCTCAAGCCCGGGGACACCGTCGCCGTCGAGGACCCCGGCTGGAGCAGCCTGCTCGACCTCGTCCCCGCGCTCGGCCTGCGCACGGTGCCGGTCCGCCTCGACGACGACGGACCGCTCCCCGACGACGTGGAGCGCGCCCTGTCGGCGGGAGCGCGGGCCCTGATCGTCACGGACCGAGCCCAGAACCCCACCGGAGCCGTGGTGAGCCCTGCACGCGCGCGTGCTCTGCGCTCCGTGCTCCGCCGGCACCCGGCGATCCTGCTGATCGAAGACGACCACGGGCACGGGATCGTGGACCTGCCACTGCACCCCCTGGCAGGTGTCACCGCCCACTGGGCCTTCGTCCGCTCGGCGGCCAAGGCGTACGGCCCCGACCTGCGGCTCGCCGTGCTCACGGGGGACGAGGTGACGCTGGACCGGGTCCGCGGGCGGCAGCGGCTGGGGCCCGGCTGGGTCAGCCGGATCATCCAGCGGGCGGTGGCACGGCTGTGGGCCGACGGCGCGGTGGACGCGTCGGCGGTCGCGGCGGCCTACGGGCGGCGCCGGGACGCCCTGATCGGCGAGCTCGCACGGCGTGGCATTGCGGCGTACGGGCGCAGCGGCCTGAACGTGTGGATTCCGGTGCCCGACGAGACGGGAGCCGTCGCGCGTCTGCTGCACGCCGGCTGGGCGGTCGCCCCCGGCGCCCGCTTCCGGATGAGCGCCCCACCCGGCATCCGGGTCACCGTCGCCACACTGACCGAGGACGAGGCCGGCCCACTGGCCGACGCGATCACCTCAGCGGTGGGACCGGCGCCGGTGCGTAGGTATGTCTAGGGCCTGTCCGGCGGATCAGGTCGCAGGAAATCGGCGGCGCCCTATCAGCGCTGGCGAGCGGGGTCTGGTGCGTCCAGCTGCAAGGCGGAGGAGGGAGTCGACGCGATGGGGGCCCCTCCCGCACGAGCGAAGCCGAGCGTGGGGGAGTCGGCGAGTGACGACAACGCCGCAGATGGACGTGCCAGACCCCGCGTCTGCGGCATGACCCGCCGGACAGGCCCTAGTGCATCGTCGGCGCTGTCAGTGGCGTCTGGAACCATGGCGCCATGGACGAGGAAGTCATCCCGATCCTGCGCGTGGCCGACGCCGCAGCAGCGGTCCGCTGGTACGAGCGCCTGGGCTTCGGCAAGCAGTGGGAGCACCGTTTCGAGCCGGGGCTGCCGGCGTTCGTCGAGGTCGTGCGCGGCCGGATGCGGCTGTTCCTGTCCGAGCACACCGGGGACGCCCGGCCGGACACGCTGGTGTACCTGAGAGTCGCCGATGTCGACGCGGTCGCCGCCGAGTTCGGGGTGCAGGTGGCCGACGCGCCCTGGGCGCGCGAGATCGAGCTGCGCGATCCGGACGGCAACCGCCTGCGGATCGGCACGCCGACCGAGTGACCGTCGGGGAGCGGTTCAGGCCCGCCGGACCTGTGTCAGCGCAGCCCCCGCCAGCACGATCGCCGCGCCGACCGGGGTCGACCAGGTCAGCGACTCGCCGAGGATCGCGACGCCCGCGGCCGTGGCGATGACGGGGATGAAGTAGGTGACCATCTGCGCCGTGGTCGGGCCGACCTCGGCGACGAGGCTGAACTGGACGAGCATGGCGAGACCGGTGCCGAGCGCGCCCAAGGCGGCGACAGCGAGCAGCGGCACGACGGGGAACCGGGTCGGCAGGGTGGTGAACAGTGGGGTGACGACCGCCAGTTGGAGTGTGGCGAGCAGCAACTGGGCCCCGGTGAGGGACAGATGCGATTCGCGCGACCCCGCCAGGGTGCGGCGGACGTAGATCCAGCCGATCGGGTAGCTCAGTGAGGCCAGCAGGGCCAGCGCCGTGCCGGTGGCGTCCACCCCGGTGAAGCCCTGCCAGGCGCCGAGCACCGTCAGCACTCCGAGGAAGCCGAGGCCCAGGCCGGCGACCCGGATCCGGGTCGGCCGGTCCTCGGAGAGGGCGACGAGGGACAGGGCCATGCCCCACAGCGGTGACGTGGCGTTGCAGATGCCGGCGAGCGTGGACGGAATCGTCAGCTCGGCGTAGGCGAAGAGGGAGAAGGGCAGCGCGTTGAGCAGGAAGGCGGCCACCGTGAGATGCCCCCAGGTGCGCGCCGCGCGCGGGAGCCGCTCCCGCTGCACGATCATCGCCGCCGCGAGCACCGCCGTGCCGAACACCAGCCGGCCGAGCGTGACCTGGAAGGGGGCGTAGCCCTCGGTGCCCACCTTGATGAGCAGGAAGCTGAAGCCCCAGATCAGCGAGAGGGCGGCGAAGCGGAGCCGCCAGTCGAGGGTGCGGCGGGGGCGGGTGGCGGCGCGGTCGGCCGTGCGGGTGGTGGTGGCGGTGGTCATGGAACCCACGATGGGCGAGCGAACCTCGTAGCACAATCGAGATTTCGCACGCTGTATCTCGTAGCATTGCTTACATGTTGAGCCTGGACCGCCTGCGCACCCTCGACGCCCTCGCCCGGCACGGATCGGTGAGCGGAGCGGCCGAGGGCCTGCACATCACCACCTCGGCCGTCTCGCAGCAACTGGCCAAGCTGGAGCGGGAAGTGGGCCAGCGGCTGCTCGCCAAGCACGGGCGGGGTGTGCGGCTCACGGACGCGGGACGGCTGCTCGCCGAACACGCGGCGCGCATCCTGTCGCAGGTCGAACTGGCCCAGTCCGACCTGGAGGCGCAGCGTGGACAGGTCGCGGGCGAACTGCGGCTGTCGGCGTTCCCGACCGCCGCGCGCGGACTGTTCCCCACGGCGCTCGCCGCGCTGCGCGCCGCGCACCCCGCGCTGCGGCTGCGCTCCTGTGAGCTGGAACCGGAGTACGGGATCAGGGGCGTGGTGCGCGGCGACCTCGACCTGGCGGTCGTCCTCGACTGGTACAACAAGCCGATGCCGCTGCCCGACGGTCTCGTCAAGGCGCCGATCCTGGACGATCCCGCCGATGTGGCGATGCCGGCCGGTCATCCGCTCGCGGGCCGCGACGAGGTGGACCTCGGGGAGTTCGCCGAGGACGAGTGGATCACCTGGGGCGAGGGCGAGTTCTGCCACGAGTGGCTGATGTTCACCCTGCGATCACGGGGCATCGAGCCGATCGTCGGCCACCGCGCCGCCGAGACTCACACCCAGCTCGGGCTGGTCGCCGCCGGTCTCGGCGTGTGCATCGCCCCGCTGCTGGGCCGCCATCCCATGCCGGCCGGGGTCGTCACCGTGCCGCTGAGGCAGCGGGTGCGCCGGCATGTGTACGTCGTCTGGCGGGCGGACGCCGACCGCCGCCCGTCGATCCGGGCGGCGGTGCAGGCACTGCGGGCCGCGGGGGAGCGCGTCGGCGCGAGCTGAGCAGGCGCCCTACAGCGACCCCAGTTTGCGGAAGTCCCAGGAGACGATCTTCTCCGGCGTCAGCCGCACCCACGCGTGCCGCCCGTCGTGCGGCATCTCCTCCAGGCCGAAGTTCTTGCGGGCGAACAGCGTCTCCACCACGTCGAGTTCGGCGCGCAGCTCGCCGGTGCGCGGGATCTCGCCCACGAACTCGACGGTCCCGGACAACTCGACGCCGCGCAGTTCGTCGTACTCCTCGCCCGTGTCGACCACGACGGCCACCCGCGGATCACGCCGCAGATCGGCCCACCGCTTGCTGCGCACCACGGAGTACAGCCACATCGAGGTGCCGTCCCAGGCGAACCACAGCGTGCTCACATGGGGGGCGCCGTCGGCCGACACCGTGGCGACCCGGCACGTGCGCTGGCTGGTCAGGAACTCGTCCAGCTCACCGGGCGTCATCATGATCTTGCGGCCCCGGCGCTGAGTGACTGTCATGCGATTCCCCTCGACAGAACAACACCTGACGATGTGTCAGAAAAGAATGGAGCTTCTTGCGTCCCCGTGCAATGGTGGCTGACCTCACCGGCTCCCACACCGAGGGGGAACCATGCCGTCGTACGAGCACCTCAGTGAACTTCTCGACCCCGCCGTCACCGTGCTCCTCACCGTCGAGTGCCAGCAGGGCGTCGTCGGCCCGGACAGCGCGCTGCCCGAACTCGCCCGTCAGGCCCGCTCCTCGGGCGCCCTCGCCAACATCGCGCGGCTGGTGGCCGCCGCCCACGAGAGCGGCATCCAGGTGATCCACGCCCTCGCCGAACGCCGCCCCGACGGACGGGGCGCCAGCCGTAACGCCCGGCTGTTCCACGCCGCCGAACGGCTCCCCGTCCAGCAGCTGTCCGGCACCACGGCGGTGCGCGTCGCACCCCCGATCGAGGTCGCCGAGGAGGACTTCGTCGTACGCCGGCTGCACGGACTGTCGCCCATCCAGGGCACCGACGTCGACGCGCTGCTGCGCAACCTCGACTGCCGCACCTTGATCGTCACCGGCGTTTCCGCCAACGTCGCCATCCCCAACGCCGTCTTCGACGCCGTGAACCGCGGTTACACGGCCGTCGTGCCGACCGACGCCGTCGCGGGGGTGCCCGCCGACTACACCCCCGCGATGATCCGGCACACCCTCGCCCTGGTCGCCACCCTCGCGACCACCGACGAGGTGCTGGGCTGCTTCGAACGACCCCGTCGGCGCTGACCGTCACGCCATCCTGATCTCGTCCCCCTCCACGGTGATCTCCTCGGCGGGCAGAGGCTGGGTCGCCGGACCTTTCTGCACGCTGCCGTCGGTCGCGGAGAACCGGCTGTCGTGACAGGGGCAGATGATGACCCCGTCCTTGACGTCCTTCACCGCACAGCCCTGATGGGTGCACTTGGAGGAGAACGCCTTGAATTCGCCCGCCGCCGGCTGGGTGACCACCACGCCGCCGAAGACCTTCCCGCCGCCCTCGGGGATGTCGGAGGTCTTGCCGAGGACGGTGCCGGAACCGGATTCGGACGAGTCGTCGCCCGACCCGCACGCGGTCAGCGCGACGGCGAGCCCCGCCGCCCCGGCCGCCGCGATCACGGTACGGCGGGCCGGTCCCGACACGGAGTGAAGCGATTCGCTGGCCATGCTGGGGTTCCCTTCTACGGTCGTCATGTGATGTCCAGCAGTACGGGCCGCGACCGGCCCCGGTTCAGCCGCCACGCGGTTCGTCACCCGATAGAGGCCCCGAGCCGACAGCCTGCGCCCCAACCGTCCCGAACGCCCCAGTAACCTGGGGCGATGCTCAAGGAAGTCATCGCGACCCGCTACATCACGCCCCTGCGTGAGGGCGGCTCGCTGCCGGGGCTCGTCGAGGCCGACGATCTCGGGATGTACGTCATGAAGTTCACCGGTGCCGGCCAGGGCCGCAAGACACTCGTGGCGGAGGTCGTCTGCGGCGAACTCGCCCGCCGGCTGGGCTTCAGGGTGCCGCGCCTGGTGACGGTCGAGCTCGACCCGCTGCTGGGGCTCGGCGAACCGGACCAGGAGGTGCAGGAGCTGCTGAAGTCCAGCGGTGGCACCAACCTCGGCATGGACTTCCTGTCCGGCGCGCTCGGTTTCGACCCGCTCGCCTTCGCGGTGAGCCCCGAGGAAGCGGGGCGGATCGTCTGGTTCGACGCGCTGGTGAACAACGTCGACCGCTCCTGGCGCAACCCCAACCTGCTGATGTGGCATGGCGAGCCGTGGCTCATCGACCACGGCGCGACCATGATCTGGCACCACAACTGGCCCGGCGCCGAAGCTTCCGCGCTGCGGCCCTACGACGCCTCCGACCACGCCCTGCGCTCCTTCGCCCCGGACGTCACCGCGGCCGCCGCCGTGCTCGCGCCCCTCGTCACCGAGGAACTGCTGGCCGAGGTCACCGCCGAGATTCCCGACGCGTGGCTGACCGGCGAGCCCGGCTTCGACACGCCCGACGACCTGCGTCGGGCCTATGCGCGACCACTGCTCGCGCGCGCTGCCGTCATCCACGAACGCGTTCAGGGGGTCAAGTGAGCGAGCGCCACATCACCAGGGCCGGCCAGGGCGGCGGCCGGGACGTCTTCGAGTACGCCCTCCTGCGGGTCGTGCCGCGCGTCGAGCGCGGCGAGTGCATCAACGCGGGAGTGCTCGTGTACTGCCGTGCCAAGGCGTACGTCGGCGCCCGCACGCACCTCGACGAGGCGCGGCTGCTGGCCCTTGACCCGGAGGCCGACCTGGCCGGCGTACGCGCCGCGCTGCGTGCCGTCGAGAGCGTGTGCGGCGGCGGGGAGGCGGCCGGGCAGGCGGCCGGCGACGACGCGGGACGCCGTTTCCGCTGGCTGATCGCGCCCCGCTCGACGGTCGTCCAGCCCGGGCCGGTGCACACCGGGCTGACCGCCGATCCGGCGGCCGAGACGGAGCGTTTGCTCGACCTGCTGGTGAGGTGATGGATCACATGCACCCGATGGGCCGTTGACACCGGGTGCCAGGGCTTCTAGCGTCACGTCTGCTGAAGGTACTAAGCGGTCGCTCATCGAAGAGCGTGCCGCTGAGCCGCATCCAAGGGCGAGGAGTAGCAGCAATGTCCACCACTGAGCAGCGGGTCGCAGTCGTCACCGGTGCCGCGCGCGGCATCGGCGCCGCCACCGCCGTACGCCTGGCGGCCGAGGGCCGCGCGGTCGCCGTGCTCGACCTCGACGAGGCCGCCTGCAAGGACACCGTGGAGAAGATCACCGCGGCGGGCGGCCGGGCCATCGCGGTCGGCTGCGACGTCTCCGACGAGGCACAGGTCGAGGCGGCCGTCGCGCGCATCGCCGAGGAGCTCGGCGCGCCGTCGATTCTTGTCAACAACGCGGGTGTGCTCCGCGACAACCTGCTGTTCAAGATGAGCGTCGCCGAGTGGGACACCGTCATGAACGTGCACCTGCGCGGCGCCTTCCTGATGTCCCGGGCCTGCCAGAAGCACATGGTCGACGCCGGCTTCGGCCGGATCGTCAACCTCTCCTCGTCCTCCGCCCTCGGCAACCGCGGCCAGGTCAACTACTCCGCCGCCAAGGCCGGTCTGCAGGGCTTCACCAAGACCCTCGCCAAGGAGCTCGGCAAGTTCGGCATCACCGCCAACGCCGTCGCCCCCGGCTTCATCGCCACCGACATGACCGCCGCCACCGCCGAACGCGTCGGCATGGGCTTCGAGGACTTCAAGGCCGCGGCCGCCTCCATGATCCCGGTACAGCGTGTCGGCGAGCCGGAGGACATCGCCAACGCCATCGCCTTCTTCACGGGCGACGCGGCCGGCTTCGTTTCCGGCCAGGTGCTGTACGTGGCCGGCGGACCGCTCGACTAAAGAGGATCACTTCCATGGAACTCCCGGAGCTTTCGGGCAAGGTCGCGCTCGTCACGGGCGCCAGCCGCGGCATCGGCTACGGCGTCGCCGAGGCGCTCGTGGCACGCGGTGACCGCGTGTGCATCACCGGCCGCAACGAGGACGCCCTCAAGGAGGCCGTCGAGCAGCTCGGCGCCGACCGGGTCATCGGCGTGGCCGGCAAGGCCCACGACGTCGACCACCAGGCAGTCGCCGTCGAGCGCACGATGGACGCCTTCGGCCGGGTCGACTACCTGGTCAACAACGCCGGTACGAACCCGGTGTTCGGGCCGATCGCCGACCTCGACCTCGATGTCGCGCGCAAGGTGTTCGAGACCAATGTCGTCTCGGCGCTCGGGTTCGCCCAGCGCACCTGGCACGCCTGGCAGAAGGACAACGGCGGCGCGATCGTCAACATCGCGTCCGTGGCCGGCGTCTCCGCCTCGCCCTTCATCGGCGCGTACGGCATCAGCAAGGCCGCGATGATCAACCTGACCCTGCAGCTGGCGCACGAGTTCGCGCCCAAGGTGCGGGTCAACGCGATCGCCCCGGCCGTCGTGAAGACCAAGTTCGCGCAGGCCCTGTACGAGGGCCGCGAGGCGGAGGCCGCCGCGGCCTACCCGCTGGGCCGGCTCGGCGTGCCCTCCGACATCGGCGGCGCCGCCGCGTTCCTCACCTCGGCGCAGGCCGACTGGATCACCGGCCAGACGCTCGTCGTGGACGGCGGCATCTTCCTCAACGCCGGCGTGGGCTGACCGGGCCGGGGACACACAGGGGCGTCGGCTCCGTCGGCGTGACGCGGATCCGTTGACGGAAACGGCGCCCCTGTCCACGTACAGGCACCGCACGGGGCGATGACAACGTCGTCATCGCGATGTTGATCAAGTCCCTCGCGCAACTGCGGTTCAGCCGGCCGAGCACTGCGATAAGGTCTGCCGACCCTTGGTATGGCAGATCGAGGAGCGTGCGCGTGTTCAACCGGAACCGAGGCCTGCGGCAGTTGGCCGCGATCGCATCCATATCCCTGGTGGCCGGATGCAGCCTGTTCTCGGAGGGCGAGACCGGTGACGACGGACCGATCGTCGTGGGGACCACCAGCGCCCCCAGCACGCTGGATCCGGCCGCTTCCTGGGACGGCTCCTGGGAGCTGTTCCGCAACGTCTACCAGACGCTGCTGAGCTACCCCAACGGCGCCACCACGCCCCAGCCCGACGCCGCCGAGAACTGTGCGTTCACCGACAGCACCAACCGGGCGTACCGCTGCGAGCTGCGGGAGGGCCTGACGTTCTCCGACGGCGGCGCGATCGACGCGCAGGCCGTCAAGCACTCGATCGACCGGATCACCGCCATCAACGCGCCGGGCGGGCCCGCCGGGCTGCTGGGCAGCCTGGACCGGGTGCAGGCGCTGGGCGACCGCGAGGTGGTCTTCCACCTGAAGACCGCCGACGCCACCTTCCCGTTCGTGCTCGCCACCCCGGCCATGTCCATCGTCGACCCCGACGACTACCCGGCCGACTCCCTGCGCGAGGACGGCGGAGTCACCGGGTCCGGGCCGTACAGGCTCGACGCGTACGACGAGGGCAGTCAGGCCGAACTCGTCCGGAACGACAGCTACAAGGGCTTCGCCGAGCGCAGAAACGATGCCGTGACCATCCGCTACTTCCAGGACTCCGGCGCCATGGTCAAGGCCCTGCGGGAGCAGCGCATCGACGTGACCTACCGCGGCCTCGCCGCCGACGACATCGTCGCCCTGGAGGGCGAGGACTCCGACAGGCTGCAACTGGTCGAGGGCGCCGGCACCGACATCAGCTACCTGGTGTTCAACCCCAAGGACGAGTGGGCCGGCAACCCTGCGGTACGCAAGGCCATCGCCCAGATCGTCGACCGGCCGACCATCACCCACACGATCTACAAGGACACCGTCGACCCCCTGTACTCGATGGTCCCCAAGGGCCTCACCGGCCACACCACGGGCTTCTTCGACAACTACGGCGACCCCGACCCGGACAAGGCCCGCACGATCCTCACCGAGGCCGGCATCACCGAGCCCGTCCCGCTCACCCTCTGGTACACCACCGACCGCTACGGCTCCGAGACCGCCGTTCTGTTCAAGGAGCTGAAGCGTCAGCTGGAGGCCTCGGGCCTGTTCGAGATCACCCTCAAGAGCCGGCCCTGGAAGACGTACGTCGAGGGCTACCAGAAGGGCGAGTACCCGGTGTTCGGCCGCGGCTGGTTCCCCGACTTCCCCGATGCCGACAACTACATCGCGCCCTTCGTCGGCGAGGAGAACGCCCTCGGCACGCCGTACCCCGCGCCCGAGATCACCAAGGACCTGCTGCCCCGCTCCCGCGAGGAGAGCGACCGCGCCCAGGTGGAGCGGGAATTCGAGGAGGCCCAGGAGATCCTCGTCGACGACGCGCGCCTGCTGCCGCTGTGGCAGGGCAAGCAGTATGTCGCCGCGAGCGAGGAGATCTCCGGCGGGGAGCGCGCGCTGGACCCGTCGACGATCATGATGGTGTGGGAGTTGTACCGCAAGACCAGCTGGTGAGGCCGTCCGCTGGGTCGATTGTCAGTGGTCGCCGGTAGGTTCTGTGCTCTGGAAGCGACCGCACACCGTGAGGAAGTTGACGTGACCGACATCGCCATGCTGCCCGAGTCCTGGCGCGGGGTTCTGGGCGACGAACTGCACAAGCCCTACTTCAAGGAGCTGACGGAGTTCGTCGAGGAGGAGCGGGCGAAGGGGCCCGTCTACCCTCCGCGCGAGGAGGTCTTCGCCGCGCTCGACGCCACGCCGTACGAGCAGGTGAAGGTCCTGATCCTCGGCCAGGACCCGTACCACGGCGAGGGCCAGGGCCACGGCCTGTGCTTCTCGGTGCGTCCCGGGGTGAAGACCCCGCCCTCGTTGCGCAACATCTACAAGGAGATGCACGAAGAGCTCGGCCTGCCGGTCCCGGACAACGGCTATCTGATGCCCTGGGCCCGGCAGGGTGTGCTGCTGCTCAACGCGGTGCTCACGGTCCGCGCCGGCGAGGCCAACTCGCACAAGGGCAAGGGCTGGGAGAAGTTCACCGACGCGGTGATCCGCGCGGTGGCCGAGCGGCCCGACCCGGCGGTCTTCGTGCTCTGGGGGAACTACGCGCAGAAGAAGCTCCCGCTGATCGACGAGAGCCGGCACGTGGTGGTGAAGGGTGCGCACCCCTCGCCGCTGTCGGCCAAGAAGTTCTTCGGCTCCCGCCCGTTCACGCAGATCAACGCGGCGATCGCCGCGCAGGGGCACGAGCCGGTCGACTGGCGTGTTCCGAACCTGGGCGACCTGGGCTGACCTCGGAGGTCGGGGTGCGGCCGATCCTCTGGGTCGGCCCCGCCTCGCCGTGATTGTCGGTGGCTGCCGCTAGCGTCGGGACGGATCGGACGTCGGTGAGTGCTGGGAGAGTGCGGTGGCGGAGCGACAGGAGCAGGCGGCGCCGGATGCCGTGATGACGCGGATCGGGCAGGTCGTCATGCTGCATCACGCGGGCGACCGCGAGGAGGCCCGGCACCGCTTCCTGCAACTGTGGGCGGAGATCGGCGAGGACGGCGACCCGCTGCACCGGTGCACGCTGGCGCACTACATGGCCGACACCCAGGACGACCCCTCGGACGAACTGGCCTGGGACCTGCGGGCGTTGACGGCCGCCGAGGAGCTCACGGACGACCGGCTCGCCGCACACGAAGACGCCCTCGCCGTCCGTGCCCTCTACCCCTCCCTGCACCTCAATCTCGCCGCCGACTACGTCAAGCTCGGCCGCTCCGAGGCCGCCCGCACTCATCTGCACCGGGCCCGCGGTGCGGCCGACGCCCTCGGCGACGACAGCTACGGGGAGGGAGTGCGCGCGGCGATCGGGCGGTTGGCACTACGGCTGGGCGAGGACGGGGCGGCCGGCGGGGCGACGTGGGGGCCACCCAGGCAGCGACCTTGACGCCTCCGCCGTTGGGGCAGCGGCCCTGCTGGCGCCTCTGCCCAGCGGCGCGACTGCGCGGAGCTGCGGTGCGCCCTGTCAACGGCCGTACGTCCGCTCGCAGATCACCGCCTCGGCGCTGTCCGGCCGCCAGCCGCCGTAGTTCCTGCCGAGGGCGCACACATCCGTGGTGTCCCGGAGCGTGTCCGACACGTCCGGGAGCCGGATGACCGGAGACGGCGACTGCCAGGGCTCCGAACGCTCCGGTCGGGACTGTCGGCTCGGTTGCGGGCGGGGCGTCGGCGGCTGGTGGACCGGCGGCGGGGTCGAGGCTGCCGTACGGCGTGGCGTCGCAGGTACCGAGGGCTGACGGGACGGGCCGATGAGCTCCAGTGCCTCACGGGCCGGCGCCTGCACGATCTGCGGCTCGGTCCGGCCGTCCGGGCCGGCCGGCGACTGCTGGGACGGCGCCGTCGGCGGCCCGGCCACAGGCGGGCCCTGGACCGTCGTACAGCCGGCCAGGGCCGAGACAGCCACGGTGACCAGGAGCGTTGCGGTGGTCGTCGTTCGATGCACCCGCGCAACTCTGCTGCTTCCCGGCCCCTCGGGCCCAGCGGACGAGCGCAGGTTGCTCCGGACGGGTGATCCCCGCCCTCGTACGAAGGGCGGGGGCCCGGCGAGGTGACGTCAGTCGCCGGTGGCGCCGTCGATGCGTTCGCGGATCAGATCGGCGTGGCCGTTGTGGCGCGCGTACTCCTCGATCATGTGCGTGTAGATCCAGCGCAGGCTGAAGGGTTCGTCGGTGAACCTGCTGCGGCCCTTGGACAGGTCGTCCAGGGCGAAGCCGGCCGCGTTGCGCCGGGCGATCTCGATCTCGGCCTGCCAGGTGGCGTACGCCTCCTCCCAGGTGTCCGCCTCGGTGAGGTGGAACTCGCCGTCGCGGTCCTCCTCGGTGTAGTAGATCGGCCCCGGGTCGTCGCCCACCAGCACCTTGCGGAACCAGCCGCGCTCGCACTCCGCCAGGTGCCGCACCAGCCCCATCAGGGACAACTCGGACGGCTCCACGGACGCGGTCCTGAGCTGGGCATCGCTCAGCCCCTCGCACTTCAGGGCGAGGGTCTGCCGGTGGTACTCCAGCCATCCCTCCAGCATGGTGCGTTCGTCGGCGTTCTGGGCAGGCTCACGGCGCTCGGTCGTCATATGCGCATCCTGTCCCAACTCCGCCGGTTTCTCGAGGAGTTTCACGAGCGGCCCCGCACGCAATGCCACTGCGGCCGCCCTGTCGAAGGCGGGACCGGCGCTCGTCCTGCGCAGCTTCGGCGACATCGCCGACCGGCGGCCGCCGCAGCAGCCGTATGCTTCCGTCGGAACAGGCGCAGGCAGGCGGTGGAGGAGAACCAGTGAAGGTCGGCTGCATCGGACTCGGCGACATCGCGCAGAAGGCATATCTGCCGGTACTCGCCGTCCAGCCCGGAGTCGACCTGCACCTGCAGACCCGCACCCCGGCGACCCTCACCCGAGTCGCCGACAGCCTCCACCTGCCGTCGGCCCAGCGGCACACCACCCTCGACGACCTCCTCGCCCAGGGCCTCGACGCCGCCTTCGTGCACGCGCCGACCGAGGCGCACCCCGAGATCGTCACCCAGCTGCTCCAGGCGGGCGTACCGACGTACGTCGACAAGCCGCTGGCGTACGAACTCGCCGACTCCCAACGGCTCGTGGCGCTCGCCGAGGAACGGAGTGTGAGCCTGGCCGTCGGCTTCAACCGGCGGCACGCGCCGGCGTACGCGCAGTGCGCCGAGCATCCGCGCGAGCTCATCCTGATGCAGAAGAACCGGATCGGGCTCCCGGAGGAGCCGCGCACGATGATCCTCGACGACTTCATCCATGTTGTCGACACACTGCGCTTCCTGGTGCCGGGCCAGATCGACGACGTGACGGTGCGGGCCCGGACCGAGCACGGGTTGGTCCACCACGTGGTGCTGCAACTGGCCGGCGACGGCTTCACCGCGCTGGGTGTCATGAACCGGCTCAGCGGCTCTGCCGAGGAGATCCTGGAGGTCTCCGGGCAGGACACCAAGCGGCAGGTGCTCAACCTCGCCGAGGTGATCGACCACAAGGGGCAGCCGACGGTGCGACGGCGCGGGGACTGGGTGCCGGTGGCCCGCCAGCGCGGTATCGAGCAGGCGGTGCTGGCCTTCCTGGACGCCGTGCGCGCGGGCCGGCTGCTCAGCGCCCGGGACGCGCTGGCGACTCACGAGCTGTGCGAGCAGGTGGTACACGCGGTCCTGGAGCGCGCGGGCGCGGCCGCCGGGCCCGTAGCGCCCCCTCGGTGACACCGAGGGCGGCGAGCACCAGCACGGCCCCGTACACCGGCCAGTCGCCGAAGCGGACGTACGGCGTGACCCCGTCCGCCAGCGGCACCTCGTAGACCTGCGTGGTGCTCGCGTCCGTACCGAGCCAGGGGCCGATCCGCTGCCCTTCCGGTCCGTGGACGGCGGAGACGCCGGTCAGCGTCGCGTGCACCATCGGGCGGCCGGACTCCGCGGCGCGCAGGGCGGCGAGCGAGGCGTGCTGCGGGGGCGCCCAGCTCTGCTGGAACGTGGACGTCGCCGACTGGGCGACGAGTATGTCCGCGCCGTCCTCGGCGAGGTGACGGCTCATGTCGGGGAACGCCGACTCGAAGCAGACCAACGGGCCGATCCGCAGCCCGTCGCCCACGTCCATCACCACCTGCGCGGTACCCCGCCTGCGGTCCTCGCGCGCCGCCTCGCCGACGGACGTCGCCCAGCCGAGCAGCGAGCGGGCCGGGACGTACTCGCCGAAGGGGACCAGCCGCATCTTGTCGTAGCGTTCGCCGGTCAGGCCGTCGGGGCCGATCAGGATCGAGCTCTTGTAGATACCGGGCCGGTCCGAGCGCCGCGCGTCGACGTTGACCAGGATCGGCGCCGCGGTCTCGCGTGACAGTGCCGCGATGCGTTGCGCCAGATCGGGGCGGGCGCCGAGGTCGAAGCCGACACTGCTCTCGCCCCAGACGATCAGGTCGACGTCCTGCCCGGCGAGCTGTCGGGTCAGCTGCTCCTCGCGGTCGAACCGGCGGTCGGGGCCGGCCACGACCCCCGGCTGCACGACCGCCACCCGGACATGGCCGTCGGTCTCGGGGCGCGGCGACCACATCCACGCCGCCGAACCGACCGCCGCCGTGGCGACCAGACCGGCCACCGCGGGCACCCGCGACCTGCGCACCGCGACGAGGACGGCGACGGCGACGTTGACGACCACCAGCAGGAGGCTGAGCAGCCACACCCCACCCACCGACGCGAGCCGCAGCGCCGGTTCCAGCTGCCACTGACTGGCGCCCAGCATGCCCCACGGCCCGCCCAGTCCCTGCCAGGAACGGACCAGTTCCACCGCCAGCCAGCCCGAGGGCAGGACGAGCAGGGCGGCCGCGATCCTGCCCGGCGACGGCACTCCGGAGAGCAATCGCCGCACCAGCCATCCCCAGGGCGCCCAGAGCGCGCCGAGCAGCGCCGCGGTGACGAACGTGAACACATGCAGGTTCGGCAACAGCCAGTGGTGCACGGCCAGCATGAAGCCGAAGCCGCCGCACCAGCCGTCGTACAGCGCCCGCCGCCCGGTCGGCGCGGTACGGGCGAGCAGGATCCACGGGACCAGGGCGACGAAGGCGAACCACCACAGGGACGGGGCGGGAAAGGCGAGCATGGGCAGGGCGCCCGCTGCCACGGCGACCGCGGAACGCCGCCACGGGGAGGCGAGCCAGCGGCCCAACGTCTTCATACGGCGCCTCCCTACCCGTGGATCCAGTGTCGCGCTGACGACGATCTCGGTACAGAGGGCGTCGGCTCAGTTGATCACGGGTACTTCGGCCTTCTCGGGCAGTCGCCGCCACTTCTCCTGAACGATCACCTCGCGCAGCCGCCAGCCGTCGTCGGTCCGCAGCAGCCCGAAGGCGTACCGGCCGCCGCACACGAAGTCGGGCTCCGTGGAGCCCTCGTCGGCGAAACGCATCGGATTGACGTAGTCGGCCTGGACCCGTGCCGTGTCGCCGGTGTCCCGCTCCAGAACGTCGAACCGCATCCGGCGGTTGACGATCAGATGCTGCCGCATCGAGAACACCCGCAGGCTCTCGGCGAGCCACGCGGCCACCTGGCGGGCGTCGCCTTCGATACCGCCGGCCGAGCGGTAGTCCGCCCGTCCGTCCGATGTGAACAGATTTCGGTACGCCTCCCAGTCGCCGTCGTCCACTGCCACGGCGTAGTCGGTGATCAGTCCGTCGACGGCGAGCCGGTCCATCACGGCCGCGAGCTCCACACGCTGCGTCATCGGCTCAGTGTTGGGCACGGGGCGGGCCGCGCCAAGAGGGCGTGCCGTGATATTCGGTGCTCGTGGCGGCTGCCGCGGGCGAGGCTGTTCCGTGTGAATGATCAGGTCGACCAGCCGGAACCCAGATTCCGGATACGAGCCCGCCACACCGAGTCCACGATCACCGTCTACGAGGTGTACCACCCGGGGATCGGCTGGGCGGCGGCCCCCGACGGCCGCTTCCCGCCGTCCTGGAAGCGGGACCGTATGACGTGGATCAAGCACTGCTCATAGCGTCTCTGATCAGCTAAGCGATCCTGAGTCGGATTGAGTTTCCGGGATCGTTTCCCACCGTGGCGGGGAAGCGTGGGCGTGGAGATGGAACCCCGCGCCCAGTGCCGCCCCTCGTGGCCGGTGTCGGCGGGATGGGGGTCCCCCCGGACGAAGTCTGGGGGAGGAGGTGCTGATCGTCGTCACGCCCTGGTGCCGGTGGGCTGCGCGGGGCAGCCGGGTCCGGCCCGGTGGTGCGTGTCCCTCCGGACGCTTGCCCGCCGGACCGCAGGGGCCGGTGGGGGAGGGTGCCCTGCGTCGCCTGGGCGCGGGGCGTGTGGTTCTGCGCCGGGTGGGTCCGGTCTTCGACCGGTCCTTCCGGCTGGTCTTCGTGGCCGGGGTGACCACGGCTCGGGCTTCGAGCTTGTCCACGACCGACCGGATGACCATGGCGCCGCTGGCGCGGTCCACCACGGTCTTGGTCTGGTGGGTCAGGCCGCGTGCCGCGATACGCCGCCAGGCGCCGTGGTCACGGTCGCCCTGCCAGGCGCAGTCGTGGTTGGGGCAGACGGCCCACTTCCAGCCCGGGACGGTCGGCCGGTCCGGGGCCTTGCGGTGCCGCAGCGGGGTGAGGCACCGCGGGCAGTGCCTGGAGGTGTTCCGGGCCGGGACCATGACCACGGCGATACCGGCTTCGGCGGCCAGGTGCCGCATGCGGTCGGTGATCTGGCCGCGTACTTGCTGGGACAGGCGGGTGTTCATGGTGCGGCCCATGCCGGATGCTTCCATCGACCGCAGGTCTTCCAGGTAGATCACGCCTGCCCCGGCGGCGATCGCCTGATCGACCGCCCAGCGGGCGGCGGCCCACGCCAGGGCGTCGTTGAGGTTCGAGCGGCGGTCGGACACGTGCCGGATCTCGTCGGCCAGGACCGCATGCCTGGCGGTCAGCGGGTGTCGTTCGTCGTCGGAGAGCCGCTGGTAGTGGTCGGTCTTCGCGTGCAGGCGCTCGGACTGGCGGCGCAGCCGGTGCTGTTTGGTGAGGACGCCGGCGGCGCGGAACTGGGCGCCGGAGCCGAGGGCGGTGATGGTGCCATCAGCGTGGAGTCTGGCCGCGCCCGCGCTGAGGAGGGTGTTCAGGCCCCAGTCCACGCCGAGCGCGACCGTGTGTCCGGTGGGGGCGGCCTTCGGGACGGCGTGGGTATAGGCGAGATCGGCATGCACGCGACCAGCGTGGAGGCGCAGGGTGGGCAGGTGCAGCACCGCACCGGCCGGGATCGTCGGCGGCAGGCTGATGGGACACGCGACCCATGTCCAGTCCTTGTAGGAGGACGGGGCGGGCCGAGTGGGCAGCTGCAGGCGCAGCAGGGCTCGGCCGGGATCGTCGGCGCGTTCGATGGTGGCCTGCTGGCCGTCACATGCGGACAGCAGCAGCATGCGCGCTGTGTGGGGCGTGGGCTCCAGTTCGAAGGCGTCGGCCGGCATCCGGCCCGTCTTCCGGGCGAAGGCCGCCGTCTGACGGGTGCGGGACCTGATCACACTGGAGGGCAGGTACTGCCCGCCGGGCACTGCCTCGCGTACCGCGTCCCACTCGCCGGCCGTGCGTCTGGCTGGATCTCCCGGCCACGTGGCCAGGATTCCGGCGGTCAGGTCGGCACGCCACTTCGCCGACCGCAGAACGCGCCCGGCCTGCTCCTGCGCCATCCGCACGATCCGGTCATTGACCTTGACCCCCTCGGACGGCTGAGCGGTCCAGCCCAGGCGGCGCAGCGCCATCCACGCCTTCGACGGCAGCCTCCGGCCGCCTGCATCCTCCCCGGATGCCAGCACGTTCACGTCGGCGGCATTCCAGTGCTCCGTCATCAGCGCGTCGGCCATGCCGGACACCAGCTCGGCGCACCACCCCACACGCTCCACGAGCACGGAGGCGGTCAGGAGTTCGCCGGTCTTCTCGTCCACCCCGGCACGCAACAGTCCGCGGGCGCATGCGGTACGGGAGGTCTCGCCGTCGGCGAGTGGCAGCTTCCGGCTCACCAGTACCCCCCTTTTTCCGTGCGTGGTGCTGTCATCCGATCAACGACAGCCCCGCGAAAGGGTCATGCATTCGATCGACGTATTCATACGCGACACCGGTACAGGCATCGGCCACAGGCGCGGCGCCAACAGACATGGCATCACTACGGATCACAAAGGAAACAGGTGAGCCTCGTGCCCGACGGGCATCGCTCCGGCACCGGAGGCCACGGACAAGTAGCCGGTGTGAGCGCAGGTGTCTGAAGAGCGCGGCCGTGGTACCGGCAACCCGCACGGTGCTGCGGCGGGTGCTCTCCGTCGCAGTGAACGGGAGTCGAAAATCAGTGCCCGGAAATCGCCCTGCCCGCCGTCTCCGCGAGGGCCGTTTCCCCGCCGCGTGGAAGCGCTGACCGTCTCGGGGCGTCAGGCCGCCGAGGAGCGGGGACGGCCCCCAGGGGCCCTTGCGGCGTCGGTTCGTCAGCCGACGCCGGTGCCGTCATGTCCCCTGATCGGCGATGGCGGCGTTGTCCTGTGCTTCCTCTGCCGCGTTGTCCTCGATGTCTACGCCGAAGTCCGTGGCCAGACCGGCGAGGCCCGTGTCGTGGCCCTGACTGACGGCGCGGAACTTCCACCCTTTGCCACACGGCACAGCTCGCCGAAGATGATCGCGCTCACCGAGTCGGCGTCGTCGATGGCGAAGTGGAGGAGTTCCTCACCGCTCCCGTCCGCCAACGACAGCTTCACGTCCTCCAGTTCTCCGAAGCGAGCGCCTCGTACCGGCTGGCAGCCACGACGATGCGGTCGACCTCGGACGGGACCGCGGTCAAGCCGAAGCTGATCCGATCCTCGCTTCCGTCTGCCGTCGGCATCTTGCCCAGAAGCTGCACGCTCCCGTCGGCGGCAACCGGGTTGTCGGCGGCAACCGGGTTGTTGGAGAAGTCGGCGTCGCTGCGGACCTTGCCGTTCGCGTGCAGCAACAGGACGGACGCATCGGCATCCCCTTCGCCGGTCGGGCGCCCCCAGCCCAGACTGACGATCACCGACGTTCTCGCTCAGAGCTGCCCCGTACCGGCGCCCGGGCAGCGAGCACCGTTTGCCGGGACAAGATCGCGACCAGGCAATTGGCCCCCGCGCGGCCCGCCGTCCCGGAACCGGCGGGCCAGCGCCTCCAAAGGCGCCGGCGCGGGGTAAGCGGAACCTACGCCTCCGCCAGTCAAAACGGAAGACCCTTGTTTTCCGCAGCGGGCAGGCCGCCACGGTCATCGAACCAACGCCTGACATCATCCGTTGACATCAAGGACCTCGGACAGCGGCGTACCTCCTGGAAAACCGGCATACGCCGCGCGGCGGCAGCGGCACTCGGCAGGTCGGCACGGGCCGCCCCCAGGCCACTCCATTAGTCCGAGCCTGCCGTGTTCGGGCCGATCGCCTCCGACCCGACCGTCTCCCCATGGTCGACACCTCGCCGCGGGCGGGAAGCGGGCCCCGGCCGCGATCCGGACCGGGCGAGCTGATGTCCGCGAACACGTCCCAAGCCGGCCGGTGACGCCTCATTTGCTGGAGACGCCTCAAGAAGGCCCGTCCGCGATCGTGTTACGAGCTCCAAGGGTGTGCGTAAGGGCTGTCCCGTAAACGATCTTCAGTCCAGTCGGAAACGAGTGGCGGTCAGGGCGGTGAGCGTCGTCAGCTGCCCGCGCGCAGACGCTGGAAGGCGGTGGGAGTGGGTCTGGCAGGCAGGAAGTCCCTGATGCGGCGGGCGCATTCGAGGGGGGTGGAGACGCTGGTGTCGCACTCGAGGTCGTAGACGCCGTGGGCGTGGACCTGCTTCAGCTGGCGGGCGGCGAGTCCGACGGGCCGGTTCCCGCGCTCACGCTCTCGCCGCTCCAGCTCGTCCAGGGGGCAGTGCACGCCGACGAGGACCACGTCCTGCGGTACGAACAGTGACAGGCAGTCCCGGAGCCGCCACTCGGCACTGAGAATGTGGTCCATGACGACGTTGTTGCCGGCGGCGGCCATTCCGGCGACTGCGCGGTGGTAGCCCTGCCAGGTCCGGTGCAGCATCGTGTCCAGTTGGTCCGGCGGGACGGGGGTGGGGGACCGCATCGCGTGGAAAGCGTCGACCGGCATGTGGAAGTACGGTTCGGCGAGGATCCGCAGCAACTCGGCCGCGATGCTCGACTTGCCGGAACTGGACGTGCCGTTGAGGAAGACGACGAGACCGCGCCGCGGCGGCACGTCAGCGAGATGGTTCATGCCGTCGCCGTCAGGCCGCCTCGATGACCTCGCCGCGGATGGCCGCGGCCCACTCGACCACCAACAGCTCGTACTCCGCCCGCTCCTGAGCGGACAGCGTGCCGCCCGCACGCAGCCACAGCTCACGGATCTGCTCGTTCACCTCGGCAGCAGACCGCACGGAACCAGGGGCCATGGAGTCAGGGGACATGCGAGCAAGCCTAGGGGCAAGCACTGACACTGCGCTACCGGGCGGCTACTCATCCCGTATGGGCTTGGTCACCGCCCCGGGGTGTCAGCCCGCCGACTCCGCCGCGTGGGGGCTCAGGACGCCCATCGTCACCAGCGCGACGATCACGATGCCGAGCGCTATGCGGTACCAGACGAACGGCATGAAGCTCTTGGTCGAGATGAACTTCATGAACCAGGCGATGACCGCGTACCCGGTGCCGAAGGCGATCACCGTCGCGAAGATCGTCGGCCCCCACGACACATGGCCGGTCTCCATCGCGTCGTTCAGTTCGAACAGGCCCGAGGCGAGCACCGCGGGAATCGCGAGCAGGAACGAGTAGCGGGCCGCGGCCTCGCGCCGGTAGCCCATGAAGAGGCCGCCGCTGATGGTGGCACCGGAGCGGGAGACGCCCGGGATGAGGGCCATGGCCTGGCAGAGGCCGAAGATCAGGCCGTCCTTGACGCCCAGGTCCTTCAGTTCCTTGCGCTGGCTCGGCGCCCGGTGCCGGCCCCCGCTCTCGTCGCGGGCCGCCATCCGGTCGGCGATGCCGATGATCACGCCGACCACGATCAGCATCGTCGCGGTGATCCGCAGATCTCGGAACGGCCCCTCGATCTGGTCCTTGAACGTGACACCGAGCAGCCCGATCGGGATCGAGCCGACGATCACCAGCCAGCCCATCTGCGCATCGTGGTCACTGCGCCACGCCTTGTCGTACAGCGAGCGGAACCAGGCGGAGACGATGCGTCCGATGTCCTGGCGGAAGTAGATCAGCACGGCGGTCTCCGTGCCGATCTGCGTGATCGCCGTGAAGGCGGCGCCCGGGTCCTCCCAGCCGGAGAAGGCCGCGGTCAGGCGCAGGTGCGCGCTGGAGGACACGGGGAGGAATTCGGTCAGCCCCTGGACGAGTCCGAGGATGAGTGATTCGAACCAAGACATGAAGTTACGGAGTCCAAGTGCCGATCGTGGAACGGACGACGGACACACCGAGCCTCCGCGCGCGGTGATCGGTTGTGTCGAGGGGAAGGGTAGCGTCCCGCGAGATCGGGCCCGGCACAGGGGGCTTGCCGGGTGATCGACGGTGATCGGTCCGGGGTGTTGACCGGTTGCGGCGGCGGGCCTACGTTGCGGTGGGGAAAGCGCTTGCTACATGTCCAGGAAACCCCGGAGGAGTGCTGATCAGGTCCATGCCCACGCCCGCGACACCGGTGACACGTGTGACATCCGCGACACCCACGGCGTCCGAGACATCCGCGACAGACGACCCCCAGGCCTCCCGATCCCCCTCCGCCCCGCTCTCCGACCGCCCCGTCAGAACCGCCGTCATCGGCACGGGCGGCATCGCCCGCGGCTGCCATCTGCCCGCACTGGCCCGGCTCGCCGAGGAGGGCGAGACGGAGGTTGTTGCGGCGGTCGACATCGACGCCGCTGCGGTCCGGGAGTTCTGTGCGACGGGCGGGATCCCGCACGCGTACACCGACCTGGAGCTGATGCTGCGGGAACAGCAGCCCGACCTGGTCACGATCTGCACGCCGCCGACGCTGCACCGCGAGCAGACCATCGCCGCACTGCGCTCCGGTGCCTGGGTGTGGTGCGAGAAGCCGCCGGTGCCCACGCTCGCCGACTTCGACGCCGTCGAGGCGGCGGAGGAGCCGACCGGCGGGCCGTACGCCTCGATCGTCTTCCAGCACCGGTTCGGCTCCGGCGCCCGGCACGTACGCCGGCTGCTCGCCGAGCAGGCCATGGGCCGGCCGCTGGTGGCGCACTGCCAGACCACCTGGTACCGCGACGCCGCCTACTACGCCGTCCCCTGGCGCGGACGCTGGCATACGGAGGGCGGCGGCCCTGCCATGGGACACGGGATCCACCAGATGGATCTGCTGCTCGATCTGCTCGGGCCGTGGAGCGAGGTGCGCGCGATGGCCGGCCGGCTGGTGCACGACGTGGAGACTGAGGACGTCTCGACGGCCCTGGTCCGCTTCGAGAACGGCACCATGGCGACCGTCGTGAACAGCGTCCTCAGCCCCGACGAGGTGAGCCGCATCCGCGTCGACTGCGAGCGCGCCACCGTCGAACTCACCCACCTGTACGGCCACGCCAACGCCGACTGGCGCATCACCCCGGCGCCGGACGTGCCGGAGGCGGACGCCATGGCCTGGCAGGACTTCGGCGACGACGTGCCCAGCTCGCATCTGGCACAGCTGCGCGAGCTGGTCACGAGCATGCGTGCGGGCGAGCGGCCGCGCAGCAGCGGGCCGGACGGCCGCAAGAGCCTGGAGCTGATCACCGCGCTGTACAAGTCGGCGTTCACGGACACGACGGTGCGGCGAGGTGAGATCGGCCCCGGTGACCCGTACTACACGGCACTGCACGGGGGCGCGCCCGGCTGGGCCCCCGTCGTGCGCGAATCCGCCCCGAGCCAGGAGGTGTCCGCATGACCGGCCTGCAGATCGTCCACGCGCACGGTGACCGGATCACGGTCACCGAACCCACCACCGGCGTCGAACTCTTCAGCTACGTCTACCGGCCCGAGTCGGCCTGGGAGGCCCCGAAGCCGTATCTGCACCCGATCCGGACCCTGGCGGGCGCCGTCGTCACGGACTACCGGCCCAACGACCACCGGTGGCACAAGGGCCTGCAGATGACGGCCTCCCATCTCTCCGGCCAGAACCTGTGGGGTGGCAACACATATGTTCACGGCGAGGGATATCTCGCGCTTCCGGAGCGCGTCGGCTCGATGGCGCACGTCGGCTTCGACGAGGTCGCCTCGGACGGTTCCCGCGTGATGATCGCCGAGCGGCTCACCTGGCACCCGTACACCGGGGAGCTGTGGGCCGACGAGGAGCGCCGGATCGAGGTGCACGACGTGGACCCGGCGGCCGGCTCGTGGGCGCTGACCTGGACGAGCGCCATCACCAACCGGCGGGACGAACCGCTGCTGTTCGGCAGCCCGACCACCGCGGGCCGCGAGACGGCCGGCTACACGGGCCTGTTCTGGCGGGGACCGAGGGCCTTCCGGGACGGGCGCGTCCTCGGCCCCGACAGTGAGGGGCCGGAGCTGATGGGGGAGCAGGCCCCCTGGCTGGCGTACTCGGGGGAGCACGACGGCCTCGACGGGCACGCGACGCTTGTGTTCGCGCACGCCCCGGAGAACGACCACACCGGAGCCGGGGGCACCCACCCCGCGCACTGGTTCGTCCGCAACGAGCCGTTCGCCGCCGTCGCCCCCTCCTGGGCCTTCCACGAGGAACTGGAACTAGCACCCGGCGACACCCTCGCCCGCCGCTACCGGGTCGTCGTCGCCGACGGAGCCTGGGAACGGGAGGAGATCGCCAAGTACCTGGAGGCGCATCCATGGTGAGCAGCACTGAGTCCGCCGGACCGCCCGGAGCCTTCACAGGGCTCCCGGGCGGGGTCGCCGTCTCCCACCTGTCCGTCTACGACTGGCCGGCGGCGGACGGGGTGTGCGGCGGAACTCCCCATATGCATCTGACCTGTTCGGAGGCGTACGTCGTCACCGCCGGCCGGGGAACCGTGCAGACGCTCACGACGTCCGGTTACGAGGTCACGCCCCTCGCGCCCGGCACGGTCGCGTGGTTCACGCCCGGCACGATCCACCGCCTCGTCAACGACGCCGAGCTACGCATCACCGTCCTGATGCAGAACAGCGGGCTGCCGGAGGCGGGGGACGCGGTGCTGACCCTGCCGCCGAAGTACCTCACCGATCCGGAGACGTACGCCGCCGCGACGGTGATCCCGGCCGACGCGCCCGTGGTGGAGCAGGAGCGCATCGCCCGCGCGCGGCGCGACCTCGCCCTCGAGGGCTACCGGGTGCTGCGGGCCGAGGGGCCGCAGGCCCTGGCCGAGTTCCACATCGCCGCGGCCGCGCTGGTCCGGCCCCGGCTCGCCGAGTGGCGTGAGCGCTGGCGCCGCGGTGCCCAGGCGGCCGCCGCGGCGACGGGGGAGCAGCTCGACCGGCTCGAACGCGGGGACCTGTCTCACCTCGCGGGGGCCGTCGTACGGGCGGAACAGCCCTCGGCGCGCGGGAAGTTCGGGATGTGCGGGCGGCTCGAGGTGTATCCCGCCGGTTAGGTGTGCTGTCCGGCATGATCCGCCGGACAGGCCCAGCCGCCGTTCACGCCGCCGCAGGCCCCGTCACCGTCCAGCCCGGGGCCTGCGGGTGGGGCGTCAGGTCCTCGTGGGACACCGGGTCGCCGCAGGCGCGGCAGGTGACCACGGGGACCAGTTCGTTGCCGCAGACGTGCTCCAGCACCATGGGGCGGTCGTCCTCGCTGCGCAGGTGGCGGTTGCCCCACTCCATGAGGGTCAGCAGGACCGGCTCCAGTTCGAGCCCTGCCTGGGTGGGCCGGTACTCGAAGCGCTGCGGGCGTTCGTTGTAGGCGCGTTTCGTGAGGATTCCGGCGTCCACCAGGCGGCGCAGCCGCGTCGCCAGGATGTCGCGCGGGGCGCCGATGTTGCGCACGAGCTGGTCGAAGCGGCCGTTGCCCAGGCACACCTCCCTCAGGACGAGCAGGGAGTACTTCTCGCCGACCAGTGCCAGGGCGTCGGCGATCGAGCAGGGGCGCGGGTCTTTGGTGGCGGCCATGGAGCCCAGCATATGTGAGGGTTTGATTTTCCAACCTGCTGGGCTAGGGTGAGTTCGGATTTCCTACTCACTAGTAGCGAGCCGGTCGCACGGCCTGTCGATCGGGCCGGTCGCTCGAGCCGGTTGGTCGCTGCAGTGATCGTCCCGGCGGCCAAGGAGGCCCGCACCATGCGTGACGCAGTCATCGTCGAAGCCGTACGCACCCCCGTGGGCAAGGGCAAGCCGAACGGCTCGCTCGCCCACGTCCACCCCGTCGAACTCCTCGCCCACACCCTGCGCACCCTCGTCGAGCGCTCCGGCGTCGACCCGGCGCTCATCGACGACGTCATCGGCGGCACCGTCGACCAGGTCGGCGAACAGGCCATGAACACCACCCGGTACGCCGTGCTCTCGGCCGGCTTCCCCGAGACGGTCCCGGCGACCACGGTGGACCGCCAGTGCGGTTCGTCCCAGCAGGCCGTGCACTTCGCGGCGCAGGGCGTCATCTCCGGCGCGTACGACCTCGTGGTCGCCTGTGGCGTCGAGTCGATGAGCCGTGTGCCGATGTGGTCGAACGTCCCGGCCGGCAAGGATCCTTTCGGGCCCGGCGTCGCCGAGCGCTACCCCGAGGGCCTGGTTCCGCAGGGCATCAGCGCCGAGCTCATCGCCGCCAAGTGGTCCATCACGCGCGAGCAGATGGACGCCTTCGCCGTCTCCTCGCACCAGAAGGCCGCGGCGGCCTGGGCGAGCGGCCTCTTCGACGCCGAGGTCGCACCCCTGGAGGGCGTCGCGCGCGACGAGTGCGTGCGTCCGGGCAGCACTCCGGAGATCCTGGCCGGCCTCAAGCCCGCCTACTACGACCCCGGGTTTGCCGAGCGCTTCCCGCAGATCGAGTGGAACGTCACCGCGGGCAACGCCAGCCCCATCAACGACGGCGCCTCCGCCGTCCTCATCACCTCGAGCGAGACCGCGGCCCGCCTCGGCCTGCGCCCCCTCGCCCGGCTGCACAGCTTCGCCGTCACCGGCTCCGACCCGCTGCTGATGCTCACCGGCGTCATCCCGGCGACCGAGAAGGTGCTGCGCAGGGCCTCCCTGACCCTCGACGACATCGACCTGTTCGAGGTCAACGAGGCCTTCTCCAGCGTCGTCCTCGCCTGGCAGCAGGAGACCGGTGCCGACCTCGCCAAGGTCAACGTGCACGGCGGTGCGATCGCCGTCGGTCACCCGCTCGGCGCGAGCGGCACCCGGCTGACCACCACCCTCGTGCACGCCATGCGTGAGCGTGGCGCCCGCTACGCCCTGCAGACGATGTGCGAGGCGGGCGGCCTCGCCAACGCGATGATCCTGCAAGCCGTGTGACCGGCGGTCAGCGCCCCCGCAGGTGGTGACGCTTGCGCCAGGCCACCACCGCGGCCGCCAGGCCCGGTACGGCGATGCAGGCCATCGCGATGAGAAAGACGGGCGACGTCGGCGTGGAGGCACGGGCGCCGGCGACGACATACGCGGCGGTGTTCGGGAGCGTCCCGAGCGCCGTCGCGAGCAGGAACGGCAGCCAGCCCATGCGGGACACGGCGGCGCAGTAGTTCGCCGCCCAGAAGGGCACGCCCGGGAACAGCCGCACCGCCAGCATCGAACGGAACCCGTGCCGGCTGAACTGACCGTCGACGGTGGTCAGTAGCCTGCCCCGCAGCAGCGGGCGCAGCGCGTCCTGGCCCAGCACCCGGCCGAGCCCGAAGGCGATCCCCGCGCCGAGCACCGAACCTGCGACCGCCGTCGCGGTGCCCAGCTGCGAGCCGAACAGCGCACCCGCCGCCAGGCTCAGCAGCGGCCGCGGCACGAACGCCACGGTGACCAGTCCGTACGCCACCGCGAACACGAGCGCCGCGGCCACACCGCCCAGCTGAGGCGGCCAGCCGTGCGCCAGCAGCCGCTGCGGTTCGAAGAGCAGGACCGCCGACGCGGCTCCCACGAGCAGCGCGACGAGCAGCGAGAACCGGGACCAGGGCGAGAGCAGGACTCTCGCGCAGCGCGCGGTGAGACCGAGCCGGACGGGGACGGTGCCGGCGCCGGGCACTGCGGCCGCGAGTTCCGGGACAGTTGTGGTGGCCTGGGAAGAGGCCGTGGCGGTGCCCCCGGAGCGGGTGGTGGCATCGAGCATCCGGTGACACTAACCGACAAATATGTGTGATCGCCGTATGGTTCGTCTCATGGGCGTCACAGGTACGGGAACGGTGGGTGTCCCGCGCAGCGTGCTCGCCGACACGCTGCTGGAACGGCTGACTGTGACATACGCCGCAGCCGCCGATCCCGAGCGTGCCGGGCCCATGCGCGCGTACATGAAGGACGTGGCGCCGTTCATCGGCCTGACCACGCCCGTGCGCCGTGCCCTGTCCCGCACTGTCGTGGCCGGCACGGCCCGCCCCGACGAGGCCGACTGCACCGCCGTCGCCCTGCGCTGCTGGCAGCTCCCGGAGCGCGAGTACCACTACTTCGCCGTCGACTATCTGCGCCGCCACGTGGGGCGCTGCTCGTCCGCCTTCCTGCCGGTGGCCCGGCAGCTCGTCACCACCGTCTCCTGGTGGGACACCGTGGACCTGATCGCCGCCCATGTGGTGGGCGCCCTGGTGGCTGCCGACCCGGGGCTGAAGCGTGACATGGACGCCTGGATCGTGGACGACGACCTGTGGGTCGCCCGCACGGCCCTGCTCCACCAGCTGCGCTACAAGGACCGCACCGACACCGAACGCCTCTTCACCTACTGCCTGCGCCAGTCCGGCCACCCCGACTTCTTCGTCCGCAAGGCCATCGGCTGGTGTCTGCGCGAGTACGCCAAGACCGACCCCGAGGCCGTACGTGCCTTCCTCGCGCGTGAGCGCGGACGGTTCGCGCCGCTGTCGGTGCGGGAGGCGCTGAAGAACATCGGGGCGTGAACGCCGGGGCGCAGGCCCGGCTCCGCAGCAGCGGGAAAAACCATTCGACGCGGGGCGAACCGTCGGCAATGATCTGCGTCATGTTCCGGTACGCCTTCGTTCTCGCCGCATCCGCCGCAGCGGATGCCCCGAAGGCTGCCGTCCTGATCGTCACGGCAACCGTCGACGGCGCCCGAAGCTGACCCTCCCCGGATCGTCCGGCGGACCCCGCAGGGGGAGGGTCGGCAGGTCTCCTGGGGTCCCCGTCCCGGCCGCGCGCCCATGCGCTCCGCCGGGTCCATCACTCAGCATTCCGCAGAGACTTCGAGGTACCGCCATGCCCAAGACGGCGTACGTCCGCACCAAACCGCACCTCAACATCGGCACGATGGGCCACGTCGACCACGGCAAGACCACGCTCACCGCCGCCATCACCAAGGTCCTCGCCGAGCGCGGCACCGGCACGTTCGTGCCGTTCGACCGCATCGACCGGGCCCCGGAGGAGGCGGCGCGCGGCATCACCATCAACATCGCGCACGTCGAGTACGAGACCGACACCCGGCACTACGCGCACGTGGACATGCCGGGCCACGCCGACTACGTCAAGAACATGGTGACCGGCGCCGCGCAGCTCGACGGGGCGATCCTCGTCGTCTCCGCACTCGACGGGATCATGCCGCAGACGGCCGAACACGTGCTGCTCGCCCGGCAGGTGGGAGTCGACCACATCGTCGTCGCCCTCAACAAGGCCGACGCCGGTGACGAGGAGCTGACCGACCTGGTCGAGCTGGAGGTCCGCGACCTGCTCACCGAGCACGGCTACGGCGGCGACGCCGTCCCCGTCGTACGGGTTTCCGGGCTGAAGGCCCTCGAGGGGGACCCGCGCTGGACGGCGTCCATCGAGGCGCTGCTCGACGCGGTGGACACCTATGTGCCGATGCCCGAGCGGTACCTGGACGCGCCGTTCCTGCTGCCGGTGGAGAACGTGCTCACCATCACCGGCCGCGGCACGGTCGTCACGGGCGCCGTCGAGCGCGGCACGGTCCGGGTCGGCGACCGGGTCGAGGTGCTCGGCGCCGGGCTGGAGTCCGTCGTCACCGGCCTGGAGACCTTCGGCAAGCCGATGGAGGAGGCGCAGGCCGGGGACAACGTGGCGCTGCTGCTGCGCGGCGTGCCGCGGGACGCGGTGCGGCGCGGCCACATCGTGGCAGCCCCCGGCAGTGTGGCCCCCAGCCGCCGCTTCTCGGCCCAGGTGTACGTGCTGTCGGCACGCGAGGGCGGCCGTGCGACGCCGGTGTCGACGGGCTACCGGCCGCAGTTCTACATCCGCACCGCAGACGTGGTCGGCGACATCGACCTCGGCGAGACGGCGGTCGCCCGCCCCGGCGACACCGTCACCATGACGGTCGAGCTGGGCCGCGAGGTGCCGCTGGAGCCCGGGCTCGGCTTCGCCATCCGCGAGGGCGGCCGCACGGTCGGCGCGGGGACGGTGACGGCCGTCGGCTGACAAACCCGGGGCCCGCCTCTCGAACGGAGGCGGGCCCCGGCCACGTCGATGCTCCGGCCCGGTCACTGTCAGTGGCGTGCGCAATACTTGACGGCCCACCTCATGGCCGGGCGGCGGCCGAATCCCGCCGTCCCGTCACAATGGAGCCGTGAACGAGCCCATACCCGTGATCCGAGACGTCGATCACGGGACCGCCAAGCTGATGCCCGACATCGACCGGAAGCGGGCCTGGCTGCTCACGGTCGACGAGGCGCCGCAGTCGTACGTCGATCTGGACGAGCCGACGCATCTGGAGTTCGAGTACGCGCGGCGGCTCGGGCACGTCCTGGACACGGTCGCGGAGCCGGGCCGGCCGCTGGACGTACTGCACCTCGGTGGGGGTGCGCTCACGCTCCCCCGATACGTGGCCGCGACCCGGCCCGGCTCCCGGCAGGACGTCGTCGAGGCCGACCGGGGGCTCCTGGAGCTGATCGTGGAGCATCTGCCGCTCCCCGCCGACGCCGGCATCGCGCTGCACGCGGCGGACGCCCGCGCCTGGCTGGCCGGTGCCCCGACGGACAGCGCGGACGTCGTGGTCGCCGACGTCTTCGGCGGCTCACGGGTACCGGCCCACCTGACGTCCGTCGCCTACGCCCGCGAGGCCGAGCGGGTGCTGCGCCCCGGCGGTGTCTACCTGGCCAACCTCGCCGACGCCGCGCCCTTCGCCTTCCTCCGCTCCCAACTGGCCACCTTCGCCTCGGTGTTCGGGGAGCTCGCGCTGATCGCCGAACCGGCCGTGCTGCGCGGCCGACGCTTCGGCAACGCGGTGCTGCTCGCGGCGCACCGCCCGCTCGACACCACGGCCCTGGCCCGGCGTACCGCCGCCGACGCCTTCCCGGCCCGCGTCGAGTACGGGGCCGGGCTGCGGGAGTTCATCGGCGCGGCCCGGCCGGTCCGGGACGAGGACGCCGTACCGTCACCCGAGCCGCCCGGCGGAGCCTTCGGCATCGGGTGAAGCGGATCCGGCCTCGGCCGGCACCACGAGGCCGGCGTCGGTCCGCTGGTCAGCCCCCGGTCGGTTCCCCGTGCAGCCGTACCGTGCTGAGGATCTTCATGATGGTCGCCTTGGGGACCTCGTCGTCGACGCCCTTGGCGCCGTAGAAGTTCCACGACACGAAGTCACCGGCCGAGTTCTTGAAGCCGAACGTGACCGCCTTGCCGTCGCTGGCGCACTTGCCCTTCTGGGGCGTGTTCGTCGACTGGGCCCAGGCGATGCTGCCTTCGATGCCCGACGCGGTGGTGTAGGGCTTGGCCTTCTCGTCGAACGTGATGCTCTTCTTGTCGGGCTGCGTGTAGCCGCCGTAGACCCACCAGGCCACCGTGTTCACGGCGACCTCGTCGGTGTTCTTGGCGCCGTCCGCGCCCTTGGAGCCCACCGCGGCGAGGGCCGTGTCCTCGGTCCGGCCGTCCTTGTTCTCGTCGGTCGTGCACCACTTCGACTTGTAGAACGCGGGCGCCGACATGATGGCGAGGGGCTTGGCGTCCTCCGACTTCTCGTCCTCGAAGCCGATGCTCACGCCCGGCGACTCGACCTCCCAGTCGGCCGGCACGTCGAAGGCGACCCCCCGCTTGGGGTTGACGACCACCTTCCAGCCGTCGATCGTCGGCTTCTCGGTTTCGTTGCTGCGCGGGTTGTCGTCCGAGCCGGACGCGGAGCCGCTCGGGTCGGCGGGCGCCGACGGCGACGGGCTCGTCTTCTTCTTGGTGCCGCCGTCCGCCGTGTCGTCCTTGTCGCCGCCGAGCACCAGGAAGCCGGTGACGCCGGCGGCCACCACCACGGCGGTGGCCGCCACGATCGCGACCAGCTTCGTGCGGTTGCCGTCACCCCCGCCGCCCGGCTGCGGCTGCGGAGCCCCCGCCGGCGCCGGTGTGCCCCACTGCGGTTGCTGCGCATAGGGATTGGGCTGCTGGAAGCCGGGCTGCTGATAGGGATTCGGCTGCTGGTATCCCGGCTGCTGGTACGGGTTGTTCTGCCCTTGCGGGTTCTGCTCGCCCCCGGGCGGCTGCTGTCCTGGCCACATGAGCGGTAACCCTAGTGCCGCTGTGGACACGATTCGGTCACTGCCCCTTGTCAGGGACGTAGCGAAACGGGAGTCGGAGCGGCTCCCCATGGCTGGCCGCCCGACACGCCTGCTCTCCTGCCACATGGGCCACCGTGATACGCCCGTCACCCCCTGCATCTGGTCAGCCGAGGCTACCCGTGGGTAACATGCGGCCATGAGCGCAGATCAGATGTCGATCGGCGAGTTGCTCGCCGCCACGGTGCCGATGGTTCGGACCCTGAACCTCGAGTACCTGGAGACCACTCCGGAGAAGGCCGTGCTGGCCCTGCCGGACCAGAGCGAGTACCGCAACCACGTCGGCGGGCCGCATGCGGGGGCCATGTTCACCCTCGGCGAGTCGGCCAGCGGCGCGATCGTCCTGGCCGCGTTCGGCGACCAGCTCTCGCGTGCGGTACCGCTGCCGGTGCATGCCGAGATCGCGTTCAAGAAGATCGCCCTGGGCCCCGTCACGGCCACCGCGACCCTCGGCCGCCCCGCCGCCGAGGTTGTCGCCGAACTCGACGAGGGCAAGCGCCCGGAGTTCCCGGTGGCCGTCGCCATCCAGCGCGAGGACGGCGCCGTCACTACGGAGATGACCGTCGTCTGGACCCTTCGCCCCAACAGCTGAGTCCGAGCGATCGGATGGGCCCCGTCGCTGCGGCGGGGCCCTTTCCATGCGCCCGCGCGCTCAGGCGGCGGCCCGCCGGTTCGAGGTGTCGCTGCCCTCGAGCCCGCTGACGAACTCCTTGAGCCGGTACACGAATTCGGGCCCCCGTGCACCGTGCCGCCCGGGCGTCGGTCGGTTGGATCTCGTCGCCCGGGCCCGGCAGTGAACCTGTTCCGGGGAGATTCTGTGGACCAACCGGCTTTGGATGCACACAACTTGACGCCCGGAGCGTCGGCGATTTCGAATGCCGGTGCGGATACCAGGGGTAACATGCGGCAATTCATGGCCGATTGAGCATCCGTCACCCGAACTCCTTGTTTCCCGTGAGACGCGTGTGCGAAAGTGTGGCACCCCGCGGGAAGGCAAAAGGCCAGGCTCAAAAGGCCTGCGCCAGGCTCATGAGCACGCACCATTCAGGCACCTGCTTTCCGAAGGACGCGCATTGCGTCGTGTCCTGCGGCTTGGAAGGAAATGGTCCAGTGCAACCCCCTTACCCCCCACGTCCGCCCTACCCGCCCCGACCCGGTTCGCGCCCGGGGGAGTCCGACCACGATCTCGTTGCCCGGCTGGGTGGCCCCGACCTGGACAGCCGGGCCGCAGCTCTGCTGCTGGCCCGGCACTGGCGCGCGGTGTATGACTACGCGGTCGTCTGCCTGGCCTCCTCGGCCGTGTCGGCGCAGATGGCGGCCACCGCCGCGTTCCAACAGGTGCTCGGCCGTGGAGCGGCCGTCGGTGCGCTGCGCCCGCACCTCCTCGCGACCGTGCGGGAGACCGTCCGGGAATGGGCCGCCGAGGACGATGTGGCGGCCCTGCTGCCGGAACTCCGCAAACCCACCGGCGGCCGCGGACTGCGTGCGGCACGGTCCGTGACACCGGAAAAGCGGCTCCTCGCAGAGCGCGCTTTCCGTGCTCTTCCGGGAGCCTCCCAATGCCTGCTCTGGCACACCGAGGTCGAGGCCGAGCCGATAACCGTACCGGCCGGTCTGCTGGGCGTGGACCCGATGACCGCGTTGGCGGCTCTGGAACGGGCGCGGGAGCAATTCCGAGCCGGCTGCGTACGCGCCCACCGGGAACTCGCACCGTCCAGGGAATGCCGTTTCTACAACCGTCTCCTCGACGTCCCGATGCGCCGCGGAGGAGCCCTGCTGCCGGATGTGCAACAGCATCTGACGGCATGCCGGTACTGCCGGCACGCCGCCGAACAACTCGGCCATCTCGACGGCGGCCTGGACGTGCTCCTCGCCGAAACCGTGCTCGGCTGGGGCGCCCGCCGCTACCTCGACTCACGTCCCGCCCGCACCCCACCACCGACACCCCCACGAGTCCGCACCGGCACCGCCCGCCCGAGAGCCGGCGGGCGCCATCGGCCCACTGGACCCCTGTCGCGCAGACCCTCCATGGCCGTGGTCGTGGGCGTCGGCCTGACCTCCCTGGCGTTACTCGCGACGGTGCTCGTCGCCAGGAGCTGGTCCGGCGACAACGGTGTCGCCCACGGTCCGGACGCCACCTGGGGCGTGCCCAGCAGCCACACCCTGAGTCCGAGCCCGGCGTCCGAGGCCCCCTCCGCCGGAACACCGTCGGCCGCTTCCGCCGCCCACCCCGTCGAGGTCGCCCGGGGACGGCTGCGCAACCTCGCCCTCGGCCTGTGCCTCGACGGCGGCAACGGCACGCCCGGGACCGCGGCTGTCCTTGCGGTGTGCTCGTCCGCCGCGTCGCAGCAGTGGTCGTACCAGGACGACGGTCGACTGCGCAGCGTCGCCGACCCGACGCTCTGCCTCGACGCGCATGTCCGCAAGGGAACGGTCGGGCCGGCCGACTGTGCGGTGCACTCCGGCCAGGTGCAGTACGACCTGACGGTGCGCGGCGAACTCCTGCTCCGCTGGCGCAAGGGCAAGGTCGTCGCGCCCGGTGCGGGCAGGGAGGTGGTCGTCGCCGACCGGGACGGCGCCGCGGAGCAGCGGTGGCGGCTGGAGGCGGCGCCCGACGAGGCGGGGGTGGAGCCACGGAAGAACGGCGACGAGAGGAGCGAGGGCGAGGACCACGCCGAGCGGGACGCGGAAGGCCGGGCTGAGCGCGGATCGCCGGGCGGGGATCAGCACCCCGGTGATCCCGAGGAGCACGGTGAACAGCGCCCGCCGGATGGCGAGGCCCCGCGCGAGCAGGGACCCGGGGATCCGCCGGAGCAGTACGAGACGCGAATGGCCCAGGCCGGCTGCTGCGACAGCGCCGAGCCGTCGGCAGCCGAGCCCGACGCGCGCGAGCTCGTGGCCGGTGTACGGGATGCGATCACGTCCCGTGCCGTGTCCGTCGCCTCCGCCCTCGGGTGATCCGCCGCGGAGGTGTCGGTGGGACCCGGTAGGCTTCGCGGCGGGGGGGCCCGGCCGGGGGGCCCCCCGGGTGAGGGGGGGGCGCCCCAACACCCCCAAAACAGGGAACCCCCGGGGGCCGCACAGAAGGGGGAGAGGAGCCGAAC